>NZ_JAESKI010000070.1:0-541 GCF_017892065.1 Staphylococcus sp. GDY8P120P
CATGCGGAAACCTCACTTTTAACTCATTATGTTCATTATAAGAACGCATATTATAAAATTGCAAGTAAAACATTTCAACTTATTGTTTAATAATTTATCAAATGCTAAAATTAATTAATTAATTAATTAACATCTTTTAGAATCGAGGGGCTTATAAGTGCAAAACAAACAACTAAAAGGTACTTTATTAGTGATGCTTGGCGCTACTTTTTGGGGATTAGGTGGAACGGTTACTGAAAAGTTATTTACAGAATATCATTTACCCGTTTCATTATTTGTAGCAGAAAGATTAATATTAAGTGGATTTTTTCTTTTGCTCATTGCAAAATTAATTCAGAAACATCCTTTAACAAATATATTTAGAGTCAAACATTCATTATTTCAATTGATCATCTATGCTTTATTCGGCATGTTAGGTGTGCAATACACTTTTATGGCGACCATTGATAAAGGTAATGTTGCCATCGCTACTTTGTTACAATTTTTAGCACCAGTCGTCATATTACTTTATTTACTGATCACTAGAAAAAGTAAATTTAGA
>NZ_JAESKI010000071.1:0-580 GCF_017892065.1 Staphylococcus sp. GDY8P120P
CATTTTGGCCATCGATATTGGCTTGAAGTTTACCTGTAGAAAAGTTAACTTGAGCATCTTTTACATAGGGAAGGTTCAAAACATGTTTTTCAACGGTTTTAGCACAATTTCCACAGTCCATGCCTTTAATCATAAATATTGTGTTTTGTGTTGATTGTGGTTGAGTGTTTTGAATATCATAACCTAGTTTTTCCACAGTTTTTATAATTTGGTTTGTCGTATTTGCAGTACTCACTTCGGCTGTTAATTTACCAGTAGCGAAGTTAACTTTTGGATTGTAAACAGCATCTAAGGGTACGAGTGCTTTTTCTATCGTTGTGGCACAAGAACTACAATCGATACCATTAACTTGAAAAGTAACTTTCTGTAATGTGTCAGTAGCGGGTTTTATATCTTTTGACACTTTTTCATTGTTCGCATTTTGACAAGTGTTAGTGCAACAAACATCAGATGATTTATTCATCAGCATCATCCATTCTTAAGTTATTATGGTATTTACAAGTGATAATATCATCTTTTGTTTCTTCTACAATATGATCTACCAAACTCAATAATTCTAAAATATATGGATTTTTAATTT
>NZ_JAESKI010000072.1:0-538 GCF_017892065.1 Staphylococcus sp. GDY8P120P
AATGTTTAAACCTTCTAATCTTGTACCATCTGGTGTTACATATTCAGATCCTAAAAATTGATAGCCTCCACATATTGTTAAGGTTGGCATGCCGTCTTCAATTGCATCTTTGAGTTGTGTTTTAATTTTCTTTAATTGTTCTGTTGCTAAACTTTGTTCTCTATCACTTCCACCGCCAATAAAGAAAATGTCACAATCATCTAAACTTAATTGATCAGTATCTGTTATATCTATTACTTCTACTTCTATATTACGCCATTTCGCACGTTGCTTCAGTGCAATAATATTGCCAATATCGCCGTATAAATTTAATTTATCTGGCATAAAATGAAATATTTTTATTGCTGACATTATGCTTCCTCCTTGAAGGCTTTATTCAATGTTCGATGCATTGGTGATAAACATGTATAGTTTGGAATTGCAACTGTAAACTGATTGTAAGTCATCGATAGTTCCGTTGCCTTTTCTATTGAATGTTCTATAATAACTTCCGCTTCAACTTCAGCATATTTCAGTCTTAATGCTAATTCTTCAGCTC